>NC_007900.1 GCF_000009945.1 Chlamydia felis Fe/C-56
TTGCAACTTTAGGTGGTAGACTTTGCAACTTTAGGTGGTAGACTTTGCAACTTTAGGTGGTAGACTTTGCAACTTTAGGTGGTAGACTTTTGGTTAGAAAAAACTTAGACTGCGCAGTACCTGTACATTGCAAAATATTGAGACTGAGTATGAGTGGTTTGAGTCACTACCATAAGAGTAGATTATGTCTGACAGTACTAGAAGCTGCTAATGTATGGTTGGCAACTTTATCTCCAATCACCAGAAAGAATTATGCTTCGGGGATCAAATTCCTGGTTTCTAATAATATACTAGATGGTTCTATGAAGCTGGAAAGTTTAGTTTGTTTTGATCATTGTGATGCTTTGAACAAGATAAAATCCTTAACAAGTACTTGTTCAGGAAAGCCTATTTCTGAGGCTTCAAAACAAGCTAGGGCTGCCTGTTATATATCTTTTACCAAGTTTCTTTATAGGTTAACTAAAGGTATTATAAAACAAGCTAGTCCTTCTAGAGATTTTGGAAATTCCACATTTTATAAGATCAGAGATAAGGTGAAAACAGAGTTCATATCTAAGCAAGAGTGGCTGTTGTTTTTTGATGCCCTGAAAAGAATTAGCTTTAGAGATTACCTAATAGGGAAACTAATAATTCAAGGAGTTAGAAAATTAAATGAGGTAATTTCTCTTAGAACGGAAGATTTATCTTTTGCACAGAATCTGGTCACTTTCAAGGTAAAAAAGAGACAAAATAGGTTTCAGGAGGTTAAAGTAAACTATCCTAGTTTCTTAATGCAAGAATTGCGTGACTATCTTGGAAATAGAGAAGGCTGGGTTTTTGTTTCTGGAGAAGGACAACAGGTGGCCATTAATCAAGTTTATTACTATTTTAAGCTGGCAGAAAGTGATATTAATTCTCCAATTAAAGTTACACCTCATGTTCTTAGAGCCAGCGCTCTGGCTTATCTGAAAAAAATGGGATTTGCAGATCAAGAAATAATGAGAGTTTCTTGTTTGTCTTCAACTCAAATGTTATCTGCTTATGATACAGGTAATATAGATAACATTACTTCTCAGTTGCCTTTGATATTTTAATATAATTTTAATTATACAGGACTAAAGAAACCTCTGTGGTTTAGTTTTATTTTTAGTGGAAATGGATCATTTCCACTTTAAGATTAGATAAGAGATACTTTTTTCGAAGCATTTTCGGATGCTATGGATTTGTCATAGGCATATATCATCTTCGAAGAAGAATGACCGGTGACTTTCATAATTTCAGAATCTGAACAACCCATTTTTTTATATTCTGTTACAGCCGTAGCTCTGAGAACATGAGGTGTAACTTTAAATGGTATATTTGCTTTTATTCCCGCTTTAGCAAAAGTGCCTGCTAGTTGTTTCAGGGAAACCCCTTTTCCTTTCTTGGTTACAAAAACTAAGCCTGATCTATTTCCAAGATAGACTTGAATCAATTTCATAAATTGTTGGGGATAGGTTATAATTGTTATTTTGGATACACCTCGATTTTTGCTTTGATCGAAAGATATGGTTCCGTTGTCAAATGAAATTTTATCTGTAGTAACAGATAAAACTTCTGTTACTCGTTTGGCCCCTTGGAGAATCGTTTGAGCTATTAGCCAGTCTCTGTAATTGATATTCTTTAATGCCTCCAAAAAAGCTACTCTTTCTATCCGACTCATAGCATTTGTTTTTACTAAGTCTCTGAGTTTATAGAATGTTTTATTGGATTCTTGATGAGAGGGTTGGGCTATAGGAATCATTCCTGAGGTTGCACGATTTAAGAATTTGGTTAGAGATATATAACAAGCTGCACGCACCTGCTTTGTTCCCTCCGACCAATGAACTATTTCTTCTGGGACTTGTTTTATTGAGTCTAAAATAATGTTGTGGTTGACTAGAGCAAATTCCTGTAGTGACATTTTCAGAGAAATCAAACCAATTCTTTCTAGTGCAAGTACAGAACCTTTGTAAGACCTAGCTGTATGACTATTTAATGAAGATATCCATATGAAAATGGCTTCTGAAAGTTGAATATCTCTTAATCCTTTCCAAATACATTCATTTTTAATAGAAAGAAATTCCTGGTGTGTCAGGTTGCTTCGGTAAACTTTACTTTCAAACATCTTATCTAAGCTTGTATGCAGTGAATTGTCTTTACGCACGTGCAACCTCGTGATATAAGTTGTGAATTTTACCTGATTATTTCCATAATCAAGCAAATTATATTCCCTAAACAAAATCCTCAAAGCTATTTTTGGATGTCCTATGATGAAACAATCTGAAGAAGAAAAAGAGCTCTTAGACGTTGAATTTTTTGTCCTAGGACAGGCTGTTAATTATCTAGAACATGCTCACACTGTTGTGCGTCGATTGTCTGAGCATCATTTCAAATTAGAGAGTCATAAAAATATATTTCTTCTGATACGGGATATATTACACACTAGGGAGACAATTTCCATATCTTTAATTTGGGAAGAGATAAAAAGAAGAAATCTCGATAAATTTATGGATGTTTCTTACCTGATACATATGTCTCAAAATGCAGACATACCTATAGATTTAGACCACCATATTGATTTCTTACATGAAAAACATGTTAATAATCTTCTGAAAGAATTTCTAGATTTGTCTTTTCAGGATTTTACAAGGTATCCTAATAGGCGTTCTCCCTATACTCTTGTGGATCAATTTAAAGAACGCTTGGACACTATTCACAAAAAAACATCGTACCCAAGAAGAAAAAACATAGGAAAGACTGTTTATGACATTTTTTCTTCCGGAGACGACGGTAAAAACGGTGTCATCTCACAGATACGCCATCGCTATGATTACAGGTCAAAACATCAAACTGATTATGTTGACGGATTACCTACGGGATACCCGTCTATAGACGAACACAGCATTATATTATCAAAGGGTAACTTCGTTGTTGTTGCTGCAAGGCCTGCAATGGGGAAGACAGCCTTTGCTATAGACATCGCACTTAATCTTGTCTTAGAACAAGAAAAAGGTGTTGGTTTCATTTCATTAGAAATGAGTCCGAATCAAATTGTGGAACGCATTGTATCAAATTTAAGTAATATTTCCTGTGAACAGTTAAAACGAGGGAATTTTCCTAAAGACGTATTATCTAAGATAGAAAATCTTGGAACCAAATTAAAAAAGACAAACTTTTTTATATGTGATAATAAAAGTTCGGATTTAAATTACTTGATAGATCAGGCAAGAGAATTAAAAGAAAGTCAAAGTATCGACGCCTTGTTTATAGACTATTTACAATTAATCGGTGGCAACAAAAAAGCTGAAAATCGACAAAATGAAATAGCTGAAATTTCGAGACAATTAAGAAAGTTAGCGGGTGAATTACAAATTCCTGTTGTATGTCTATCTCAACTGTCTAGAAAGGTAGAAGATCGAGGCGATAAAAGACCAATGCTATCGGATCTCAGGGATAGTGGTCAAATAGAACAGGATGCGGATGTAATCTTATTCTTGCATAGGAAAGATTATTATTCACAAGAGGCTACGAAAGGGCTTTCGGAAATCATAATTGGAAAAAATAGACATGGTTCGGTGTTTTCAACGAATTTAATGTTTAATTCTTCTACAGGGAAATTTTCGGTTCAGAAAGAAGCATGGTGAAATCAGAAAATCAAATTATTAAAAGTTCTCTGCATCTAGAGAATCAAAAATTTGGGAGAAAACCCCAACTAACAGAAGATCAATTAGAATTATTTTCTAGTGTTTGCACTGAGTCCAAAATAGAAGTAATTGGGTTAGATTTGCAACCATCTCATTATCATGCTCTTGCTGCTATTCAAAAACTATTAACGGCTACAAATTATCGAGGAAATTTAGAGGGTTCATACTTATCTAGAGAAACAAATACATTCAAATTTGAAGGTACTATTCCAAGAATCAAATTTACTAAGTCTGAATACTTAGAAGCATATGGTGTGAAGAAATATAAGACATCGAGAAACAAAAATGAATTTGGAGGAAAAGAAGCTTTAATAGCATTGGAAGCTTTATATCATTTGGGAAACGAACCGTATCTTATAGTTGCCACGAGAAAACGTTGGAATAAAGGAGAGGAAGTAGTCGACCGATACCAAACATTTTCTCCTATTTTACGTATATGTGAGGGGTGGGAGGGGCTTACACCAAAAGAAAACAAAGCTTTGGACGAAGAACCTTTTCTTAATCTAATTTCTAAAAAACACAAAGGATTCATCATAGAACCATGTCCTATAATCGTAGATCAAATAGACTCCTATTTTGTTTTAAAGCCTGCAAACATGTACCAGGAAATAAAATTAAGATTTCCTAATGCTTCCAAGTTCACCTATACATTTATAGATTGGATTGTTAGCACAGCTACAAGGAAAAAAATGAATAGTTCAGGCGTAAAAGAATGGCCTGACAAAATAGAAATAGGATTTGAAAACCTGTCTTATACCTTAAGAATGAATCGATATATTACTTCAAGAAATTGGAAAAAAATAGAATTAGCAATTAGTAGGTGTATTGAAATAGCTATCGAATTGAAATGGTTAACTAAACACGAAAGGATCCAAGGGAAAACCATTTCTAAAAAAGAAGTGTTTTATTTAAATAAAAACAAATTTCAACAAATTTCAACAAACAAAACCATTCAAAATACAACAAACAACAATTAATTGTTGATGGGCAAAAAAAAATAAATTAGAACTCAAATAAAAAGAGTTTTAATTATGGGTAATTCTGGTTTTTGCTTGTGTAACACACAAAATTGCGTATTTGCAGATAATATTAAAATTGGTCAAATGACCTCTCCATTGCAAAATCAACAGCTGTTAATTGGAACTGACTCTACGCCAGTAGCGGCAAAAATAACTGCTAAAGAAGGTCTTAAAGTAGAAATCCAAACGAAAACAGGTCAAGACGCATCTATAGATTTATCAATAGATCCAAAGGCTCTGTCAGATCTAATCCTAGGACAAATACAAGAAGGACTGATTGATGCTATCATAAAAAACATCACTAGTAGTCTAGTACAAGACGTTATTGATATGATAGTATCAGACCCAACTCTACACTTAAAAAATGCCTTCAAAAACTTTCCTATATCGGAAAAAATCCAATGTAATGGTCTGTTCACAAAATCCAATATCGGGACATTAGTTGGAGGTACTGAGATTGGGAAATTCACGATTACACCGGAAAATACTAATAGCACATTCTTAATTTCAGCAGATATCATAGCTTCTAGGATGGAAGGAAATGTCGTCTTAGCATTGGTGAAAGAGGGTGACACTGCTCCTTGCGCTATTAGTTATGGTTATTCATCTGGTATCCCAAATGTTTGCTCTTTAAGAACCTCTGTAAGCAATTCTGGAGCGACTCCTGTTACATTTTCACTAAGAGTTGGTGGTATGGAAAGTGGTGTAGTTTGGGTTAATGCGTTAGCAAATGGAGATTCAATTTTAGGAACAACAACCGTATCGAATATATCGTTCTTAGAAGTCAAACAACAAACAAACGGATAATAAAACTTAACAGCACTAAATTAAATGACTTTTTTGTTGGATATTTTCTTTCGGTTTTATATGAAAAAAACATGCATCTATTTACTGGAGAGATTATGAACAATAGACAGAGCATGACTAACGATTTTATTAAAATTGTAAAAGATGTTGAGAAAGATTTCCCAGAACTAGATATAAAAATGAAAATCCATAAAGAAAAGATTACCTTTTTAAATTCGCCGTCAGAATTATATCACAAAAGTATATCCGTTATACTGAACCTGCTCAACCAAATACAAACATCCTTAGGTTTATTCCCTGATTCTCCGATAATAGAGCAAATGGAACTCAACAATTTAAAGCTGAAAAAAGCTTTGATTATGTTGATTCTATCAAGAAAAGACATGTTCTCAAAAACCGAATAAATTAACATCTACTCTAACGTTGGAGTAAATGTGGAAACACTAGCATTTTGTTCTTTTAAAGGCGGTACAGGGAAAACAACCCTTTCATTTAATGTCGGTAGTAACCTTGCCCAAATAAGCAAGAAAAGGGTTTTGCTTGTGGATTTAGATCCACAAGCAAATCTAACTACATCCCTTGGTGTTCAAATTCATGAAGAATATAGTCTTAACGAGGTTCTAAGAAATTCTAATGAAATAGCCCGAGCTATTCATAAAACAAAAATAGAGAACCTTGATATCATCCCATCTTCTGTTCTGGTGGAGGACTTTCGGGGTTTAAATAAAGACGCCAGCTTATCAGTTAATCACCTACATCTAGCATTGCAAGAGATTCAGAACCAATACGATATATGTATCTTAGACACTCCACCAAGTTTGGGTATTCTTACTCAGGAAGCTTTTTTAGCTAGTCAATATTTGGTCGTATGCCTCACTCCTGAGCCATTTTCTATCCTTGGTTTGCAGAAAATAAAAGAGTTTTGTTCAACGATTGCAAATGATTTAGATGTTTTAGGAATAGTGTTTTCATTCTGGGACGAAAGAAATTCAACAAACTCAACTTACATAGGAATCATAGAGACAATTTACGAAGGTAAGATTTTATCTAGTAAAGTACGAAGAGATATTACTGTTAGTAGATCTCTGTTAAAAGAGGCTCCTGTAATAAATGTTTATCCAAATTCTAGAGCCGCTCAAGATATCTTAAATCTAACTAAAGAGATCGAAAACAAATTGTTTTTTAACAATAAACTAGTTCAGGAAACCCTGTGAGTAAGTTAATCAAAGAAGCATCTGCTTTTTTTCAAAAAAACAAAGAAAATACAGCGAAGGAATTTCATAAGAAAGAATTTGCGATGGATGTTTTCTCTGTTTCTTTAAGCGAAGATGAGAAAGAACAGATAGAGAACCTAATTGTTAGTAGATATGACCATCTTGATAGCAAATTTAGTAATGGATTGGCTTCTATTAAGCTATTGACAGGACAAATTAAGTCTATACAGAAGCAACATGTTCTCCTAATAGGCGAAAAAATCTATAGAGTTAGAGAGATTCTAAGGAGCATGAATTCTCCGGAAACTACATTTTCTGCTTGGGTCAACCTAGTTTTTCATACAAAGTCTTCAGCTTATAATGCCCTAGGATACTACGAATTATTTATTAGCCTTCCGGACAAGAATACGAAATCCCTATTTCAATCTATACCTTATAAAACGGCTTACTTGCTAGCATCCAGAAAAGGATCTGTCAAAGAAAAAGTCCGGATTTTAGGAAAAATTGAGGGCATGTCGAACTCATCGGCTATAGATATTCTGAATAAATTTCTTCCATCTTTAAGGAGCTCGCAAGCAGGAAAACTTGTAGGTTTTGAAGAAAAGAACAAAGAATTGTCAGAAAAACTAATAGAAATCCTAAAGATTGTTTGCTCGGACTTAGAGTTATCCGAGCATAATAGAAATCTGTTACAGCAGCTTTTTGAGAAGACTTTACACACAAATTCTGGATGCTGAAATCAATCAGCAGCAAGTAAAAAGTATTATATACTTTTAAGAATTTTAAACCCTGAAAACTCCGAGAGAAA